>NZ_JAFQ01000002.1 GCF_000526215.1 Nocardia sp. BMG51109 | reverse complement strand
CACGACGAAGCGCCGAAGGAGAACACAGTGACCGATGAGAGGCCCTTTGCGGATGTCGAGCGGACCGTGCGCAGCGGGCGAATTCGAGCTTGCCGTCTACGAATACGGCGCACCGAACGCCGAGACCGTGGTGCTGGTGCACGGCTGGCCCGACGACCACCATCTGTGGGACCGGGTTGTCCCGTTGCTGGCCAACCGCTTTCACGTCGTAGCCTACGACACCCGCGGGCACGGCCGGTCCACCCGTACTGCGCGCACGCAGGACTATCGCCTGGACCGGTTCGCCGCCGACTTCTTCGCCGTCGCCGACGCCGTGAGCCCGGATGAGCCCGTGCACGTGCTCGCGCACGATTGGGGTTCGGTCGAGATGTGGGAGGCGGTGTGCGAGCCGCGCGCCGCCGATCGCATCGCGTCGTTCACCTCGGTGTCCGGGCCGAACCTCGACCATATGGGAAAAGTGGATGCGCGCCAAACTGTCTCGCGGCGCGATGTGGGGTCCGTTCACGCAGCTGCTCTCGTCCACGTACACCTTCCTGTTCATGACACCCGGTGTGCCGAAGGTGGTGCTGCGGCCGCTGTCGATGGAGAAGGTCTGGCAGCGTTTCGTCGGGCTGATGAACGAAACCTCCCCGCGGAACGTCGCATTGGGCCCGACGTTCCGTGCGGACTTCTTCGACGGGATGCGGATCTACCGCGCCAATATCCTGCAGCGCGTGCTGAACCCCCGGGAGCGCCGCACCGAGGTCCCGGTGCAGCTGATCATCGCGCGCCGCGATGTCGCGGTGCGGCCCGCGGGATACGCCGACACCCGGCAGTGGGGCGCCGCGACTGTGGCGGCGCGAGGTCGGCGGAGGCCACTGGCTGCCGTTCTCGCATCCGGAACTATTGGCCACGGCCACAACCGAACTCGTCGAATCGATCGGCGGCGGTCCGCAGGCGCGGGGCTGCGGCGGGCCGAGGTGGGCCGGGAACGCCGTCCGTTCGGCGACAACCTGGTGGTGATCACCGGCGGCGGCAGCGGAATCGGCCGCGAGACGGCGCTGGAGTTCGCGCGGCGCGGTGCCGAAATCGTCCTGTCGGACCTCGATCTCGAGGCGGCGAAACAGACCGCCGAACTCGTCACGGCCGCCGGGGGTGTCGCGCACACGTACGAGCTGGACGTCTCCGACGAGACCGCCGTGGCCGAGCACGCCGCCATCGTGCTCGCCGCACACGGCGTGCCCGACATCCTGATCAACAACGCGGGCATCGGTCAGGCCGGCGATTTCTTCGCCACCAGCGCGGCCGAATTCGACCGGGTGATGCGGGTGAACCTCGGGGGAGTGGTCAACGGCTGCCGCACCTTCGGCGCCGCGATGGCCGAACGCGGTCTCGGCGGGCACATCGTGAACCTGTCCAGCATGGCCGCCTACACCCCGCAGCGCGGGTTCAGCGCGTACTCGACCAGCAAGTCGGCGGTGTTCATGTTCTCCGACTGCCTGCGCGCCGAACTGGCCGGCAAGGGCATCGAGGTGCACACCATCTGCCCCGGCATCGTGCACACCAATATTGTTGCCGCGACCAGGTTTTCGGGCCTCTCCGCCGAGGAGGAGGCCGACAGGCAGACCCGGTACGACGACCTCTACCGGATGCGCGGCTACGGCCCGGAGAAGGTGGCCGCCCAGATCGTCCAGGCCGTCGAACGCGGCCGCGCGGTCGTCCCCGTCACCCCGGAGGCCCATCTCCGATACCACTTCCACCGGTTCGCCCCCGCCCTGGACCGTTTCCTCGCGGCACGGGTGAAGCTGACGTAGCCGGTCCGCCCTCCAACCGAACATTAAGCAGGTCATAGGGCTCCGTACTTACGTTGCGGTGCATGGAAACTGTGACCGTGGTCGTGGCCATTGCCCTGATCTGCGGGTGCGTCGTGCTCATCGGCAGGTCGGTGGCGTTTTCCCGGAACCACGGCGGTCACGGATACGACGACACCGGCTACTGCGACGAGACGTGCGGCGATCCCGACGACGGGTGCTTCGAAGGACCGTGACGCGCGGTCGAGTACCGTTCGCCGCCACGGCAACTGGATCTTTGGCCGATCTTTGGCGAGACGGGCTACCGTCCGCGGTATGGGAACAGCGGGAGTAATCATCTGGGTGGCCATGGTGCTCGTCGTCATCGCGGGCAGCGTGTGGAGTGCGAGGTCCGGCAGATCTCGCCGGCGGCGCGACCGGTGGCGGCACGGCCGATCCGGATACGGCGGCGGGACCTACTCGGACGGCGGCTCCTTCGGCGGCGGCGACAGCGGCAACGGCTGCGGTGGGGGAGGCGGCTGCGGCGGCGGCTCCTGCGGGGGCGGCGGAGGCGGCGGCTGCGGTGGAGGCGGCGGTGGCGGGGCAGCTGAGCCGCACCGTGCCGGGCCACCATCGACGAGTACCGAGACGCCACGGCAACCGAATCTTCGGCGCACCTTTGGGAAGTCCGAATACGTTCCGGAACATGGGAATTGGGGGAGTAATCGGCTATGTGGCGATGGTGGGCGTCATTGTCGCGGTCGGCGTGTGGGGCGTGCGGTCCGGCACATCACCGCGGAGGCACGGCCGGTGGGAGTACGGCCGCGCCGGATGCGGCGGCGGCCGGTACCACTCGGGTGGCGTCGGCATTTCCTCTAGCGACGGTGGTGGCGATTCCAGCGGTGGAGGCTGCGGCGGCGGCTGAGCCGGACCCGGCCGGTCCTCAGCGGGAATCGGCGGCGCGCAGGTCGGATTCGATGATCTCGACGCGTCCGCGCGGGATTCCCCACGGCCGTTCGACGCCCACCCTGCTGTCGAGATCCCACAGCACACACTCCTCGCCCGGCCGGGCCACCATCGACCACGCGACGACGGTCCGGCCCAGTTGGGAGTCCATGGCATCTCCGGCCTCTCCGGAGCCGCTCGACGGCCGTCACCCTCGGGAAAGTGATGCAGGAACCGGCCGTAGGCCGCGTCGCAGAATCGGGCGTATCGGGTGGTGCAGAGAATGAGCCCATGCCACGCCTCGTCGACGGCATGCGAGGGCATGCCGATCACCTGGTCGTCGCGCATGGCCGCACCGCAGCAGCGCAGCCACTGTCGCAGGCCGGTTTCCACCAGCTCACGCGGCTGCCACGGACAGGTCTTGAACACCGCCTCCGACAGCTGTAGATCGTCCACGGCCCGGTGCACCGGCTCAGGTCGATGCGGCGCAACCGTTGAAACAGCACGATTCACAGTATGGTCGCGAGAATCCGGCGGGCAACTCGTAGCATCCGTCCGGCTCGGCGCTACGACTGGGGCGTCGTTGTCGCCGAATCGACCTCGCCGGCCCCTCGCGTCGCGCGCAGGCTGGTCACGGTCACGATGGCGAGCACCACCACGATCACACCCAGCGAGGCCACGGTCGGGATCGTCGGGACCTGCTCCCAGGTGCCGTGCGCCCAGTGCAACACCAGCTTCACGCCGATGAACGCCAGGATGATCGCCAACCCGTAGGCCAGATGCACCAGCCGCGACAGTGCCGCCTGCAGCACGAAGTACAGCGCCCGCAGTCCGAGCAGCGCGAACGCGTTGGTGGCGAACACCAGGTACGGGTCGCCGGTGACGCCGTACACGGCGGGCACCGAATCGACGGCGAAGACCACGTCGGTACCCATCACGGCGGCGACCACCAGCGCCAGCGGCGTCAGGGCGCGCTTGCCGGCCTCGCGCACGGTCATGCGGGTGCCGTGGTAGTCGTCGGTCACCGGCATCAGCTTGCGCAGTAGTCGCACCGATCGCATGCTCGAGATGTCGACGTGCTGGTCGTTCCCGCGAGCGGTGTCGACCAGCAACTTCGCCGCCGTCACCAGCAGGATCGCGCCGAACAGCAGGAACGCCCAGTCGAGCGAGGCGAGCGCGGCGGCGCCCAGGGCGATGAAGATGCCGCGCAGCACCAGCGCGCCGACGATGCCGAACAGCAGCACCCGCTGTGCCAGCGCCGCCGGCACGGCGAAGGCCGACAGCAGCAGCATGAAGACGAACAGGTTGTCGACCGACAGCGATTTCTCCAGCACGTAGCCGGTGAAGAATTCGGTCCCGGGCGTGCCGCCGTACGCGGCCCAGATGACGAGCCCGAAGACGACGGGCAGGGCGATGTAGAAGATCGTCCATCCGACGGCCTCGCGCATCGACACCTCGTGCGGCTTGCGGGTGACGACGAAGTCGAGTACCAGCAGCGCGATAACACCGAGGATGGTGGCGGTCCATAACCAGGGTGTGCCGATGGTCTGGATGGACGCTGCGAGAACGGTGTCGGTAGGGCTCATAAAAAGATCTCCTCGGGCATGGCTCAACACCCGAGGTCTCCTTCACCCTCACTCGGGTGGCCACCCGGGGATTCCGATGGCGGAATCCGTACTGACCGGTATGGCACTTGGGAAGTACTCCCCTCACCTGTGAGGGTAACGGACATTTCGGCCGATCACCAAACGGCACACCCGGATCGGCGAAGTTCCCGCATCCGCGCTTGACCTGAACCTTGCTTCAGGTAGAAGGCTGTGCTCATCGCGAGAACGAAGGGATGTGGTCGAAGATGCGGGTGATCGAGGCGAAGTCGTTCGGTGGTCCGGGCGTGCTGGTGGCCGGCACGGCGCCGGATCCGGTGGCCGGGACCGGCGAAGTTGTGATCGATGTCGCGGCGGCGGATGTGATGTTCCTCGACGTGCGGTTGCGCAGCGGATGGGGCACCGACTTCTTCGCCGTCCGCCCGCCGTACGTGCCGGGCGGGGCGGTCGCCGGAGTCGTGTCCGCCGTAGGGAAGGACGTCGATCCGGGATGGGTCGGCAAACGGGTAGCGACCGCCACCGCCGCCAGCGGGATCGGCGGCGGGCTACCCGTCGGCGGCTACGCCGAGCGGGCGCCGGCGAAGGCGCAGACGCTCACCGAACTACCTGGCGCCCTGGACTTCGTGCACGCCGCGGCGCTGGTGCACGACGGCAGGGCCGCGATGGCGGTGGCCGGGAGCGCGGCATTCCGGCCGGGGCAGCCGGTGCTGATCACCGCCGCGGGCGGCGGCTTGGGCACGCTGCTCACCCAGCTGGCGCGGTCGGCCGGGGCCACGGTGATCGCCGCCGCGCACGGGGATACGAAGCTCGACCTGGCGCGTCGGCTGGGCGCGAGCGAGGCGATCGACTACGAGGAACCCGGCTGGGCGGACCAGGTGCTGGGGCTGACCGGCGGTACCGGGGTGTCCGCGGTGCTGGACGGCGCCGGCGGGCCGATCGGCGGGGACTCCCTGGGCGCTATCGCCCCGGGCGGCCGGTATCTCGGATACGGCAACGCGGCAGGCGGCTTCGCGGAACTGGACACCGAACGCGCTGCCGCGGCGGGCATTACCGTCCTGTCCCTGATGGACATCACCAACTCCGGCGTGGACTGGGCGGCACTGGGAGCGCGAGCTTTCGACATGGCTGCCGAGGGAGATTTGGAAGTCGTTGTCGGCCAGACCTTCCCGCTCGATCAGGCCGCCGCCGCCCATGCCGCCATCGAGGCTCGGCAGGCCGTGGGGCGCACGATTCTGACGATGTGACGCGAGGAGGCGATCCGACGCCGGTCGGCCACGGGCTGATGCCCGGGCCGGGCCGGGGCTCGGTTCAGGCGTTGCGCGGGGTCAGCACCACGACCGCGATCTTGCGGTCGGTCTTGGTCTGGTACTGGGTGTAGCGCCCGTGGTTGACCTTGTCGACCAGCTTCCACCGGCGCGCGTAGTCGGGATCGTCGGGATAGGTCGCCCGGGCCGTAACCGGTATCCGTCGCTTGCCCACCTGGATCTCGTTGTCGGGCTTGGCCTTCAGGTTGGCCAGCCATCCCGGCGGCTCGGGCGCCCCGCCCTTGGAGGCGGTGACCAGATAGTCCTGACCGTCCTGCGCATAGGTCAGCGCGTTGGTCCGCGCCAGCCCCGTCTTGCGCCCGACCGTCCGCAGCAACAAGGTCGGATTCCCGAACAGCAGCCGATGCCCCACCAGCCCGTCCGACTTCTCGTACAACCACTGATGCGCCCGCAACACGTTCACGAACAGATCCGCCACGCCTGCCCTCCCATCGGGGGTCGGTACCGCCCTCACCCTAGTCCGCAATCCGCCCAACGGCGATCCGAATAGGTGCTAACACGCCCGACCCGGTAACATCTTGACGCCCGCATACACACGCTGCGGTCGGGGGACGGTAGCTCAGTCGGTTAGAGCCGCGGACTCATAATCCGTTGGTCGTGGGTTCGAGCCCCACCCGTCCCACTCACCCCGCCCCACCAGCGTGAACGCTGAATCGTTGAGCCGAGTTGATCCAGAACAGCGCTTGTTGAGCTTTAGACTGTGCGCGTACCGTAGGGTGCTATGACCTCGGATTTGGACGACATCCGGGAGCTGGCGGAGGATTTCGCCACCGAGCTACGCCGGAAGAACCGCAGCCAGCGCACGATCAATGGCTACTTGAAGCACATCGAGTACTTCAGGGCCTACCTTGCTGCGAACGAACTTCCGACTACCGGTCCAGCGATCACGCGAGAACACATCGGTCAGTACATTGAATCTTTACTCACCAGAACGAATCTGCGTACCGGTGAGCCGCTGTCGCCGGAGTACGCGCGTGGCCAGTATCGGAGTCTGCAACAGTTCTTCAAGTACCTCGAGACGGAGGAGATCATCGAGGTCAACCCGTTCGACCGGATGACGCAACCGGACGCTCCGGAGCGGCAGGTACCTGTACCTCCGCTCGACGCGCTGAAGAGGTTGCTTGCCGAGTGCGCGGGAACCAACTTCGAAGATCGCCGAGATACTGCGATTATCCGGCTGTTCCTTGACACCGGTTGTCGTCGAGGTGAGATTGCTCCGCTGTCGGTTGACGCTCTCGACTTCGCGGAGAACACGGCGACCGTGCTTGGCAAAGGCCGTCGGCCACGGACCGTCCCCTTCGGCGACAAGACCCGTACGGCACTGCGTCGATATCTGCGGGTCCGGGCTCAGCACCCGAAGGCCGTCAACGATGAGCCTGCATTGTGGCTGGGGAAGTTCGGGCCGATGACCGACCACGGTATAGGGCAGATGGTGGAACGGCGTTGTCAGGCTGCCGGCATCGAACACATTCACCCGCATCAGTTCCGGCACTTCTTCGCCCACAACTGGCTGGACAATGGTGGCCAAGAGCAAGACCTCATGATGCTGGCAGGTTGGCGGAGTCGACAGATGCTCGCGAAGTACGGGAAGTCTGTTGCGGTTGATCGCGCCAAGGCGGCTCATCGGCGAGCACGGCTTGGTGATCAGATCTAGGTTCGTCGCGAACTTTGGCGAAGCAGAAGACGCGGGTATGCACAGGTACCAGCCACTTTCGGCAAGTAGGTCTCGAAGCTTGCCTCTTTCAGGGGAGAATCAAGAGCATGGCTGATCTGACGCTGACAACCGAACGTCGTGATCAACTGGCAGCCCTGCTGGGCGACGCGAACCGTCTCCGGACCGAGTACCCGAAGGTAGCTGACTACCTGGACACGGCACCGATGCTGCCCGGCAGCGGTGACGACCAGGCTGACGCTGCGTTCGACCTCCGGTTCGTGAACTACATGACCGGGGGCGATACTCAGAGCCGGAATCCATACTGGGACATCGTTGCCCCTTCAGTTTCAGAACGTCAGGGGCGTCGAGTAGTCGATGGTGGTCGCTCTGAAGGAAGTGCGCGGCTTGGGTTTGCGCAGACGATTTTGCAAGCGGTCTATGCCTACGCCATTCCGTCGCCAGAGACGATCAACTGGATGGTCGAGTTCTGTGCTGGCAAGGACGTGGTCGAACTCGGTGCCGGGCGTGGTTATTGGGCGGCTCAGTTGACCACTGCTGGTCTGACGGTTGACGCCTACGATTCTGAACCACCTGACACCACTGAGAACGTCTCGTTTCCCGGTGCATCCGGGCAACGCGATGTCTGGCACAACGTCGGTGGTCTGGGGGCGTTCACGGAACGGATCCGTGACCGCTCGGATCACGTATTGTTCCTCTGCTGGCCGCCGGGATGGGGCAACGAGATGGCATCGACCGCGCTTGACGAGTTCAGTCGAGCTGGAGGTGATCGCCTCCTGTTCATCGGTGAACCCAAGGGTGGCAAGACCGGCGATGACGCATTCTTCGATGCCCTGACCTCAGCGTGGAAGCTGGAATCCGAAGATTCGCAATATGTTTCGTGGTGGAACCTGGCCGATGTAGCGCAAGGCTGGGTGCGTCGCTGACATCGCTTGACTGTCCTACTCGGTAGGCGATTGCTTCAGTTGTTGTTGAAGTTCCATCCGGAACACGAATGCGTCGTATCGGTCTCGGGGATAGGAGATCTCGGACACCATTAGCACTTGTTCGCCCGGGCCAAGGTACCGCTGACGAACCGACTTGACGAGATCACCTGCGGGTGTCTCGAGCCATGTAGCGTGCGACTCCAGCGGGATACGATCGGCCACAGTCTCTTCGAGCACTGTGGCAGCTGAGATGTCCGCCGCTTCGGTCGGCTGATACGTGTCGGATATTGAGATCGGCCGACCATCCTCGGTCGCACGGGTGATGGTGTGAAGTACTTCGCTCCCTGGGGATATCGCGAATGCATCCGCAAGCTCCTCTGATGCGGGAAGTCGCTCGCTGTCTCGCTCGATGCGAACATCCCGATCGGACTCGTGACCGAAGGTGTCCTCAGGATCCTCCATCTGACGTTCGGGCGCGACTCGAACCAGGTTCGGATGATCCGTGATGAAGGTTCCCCGTCGAGGAACGGTACGGACAAGCCCCTGCCGCTCTAGCAGCTGTATGGCTTGGATGATGACGATCTTCGAGACGCTATGCCGTTCGACCAGTTCGTTGAGGCTCCGCATCTGAGTGCCGGCAGGAAGCGCGCCACTGCGGATCTGGCGGGCGTACTCTGCGGCAATCGAGACATATGCGGGTTCTGTCATGAACCGAGTCCTTCCGAGCCGTGCGCGGTTCTCTTATTGAAAATCATTCTTATCATACACAACTGTATATGCACACTGCGGCGACTCCCGCCGTTCGTGCCTGTCGGCCCCGATGACCCGTCTATCCGCCCGCCTGTCCGCCTGGGCATGGACAACTGTGTATAGACAGACTCTTGTGCATGTACAGCTGTGCATATACAGTTGAGGATGTCGTCAGTTCTAGCAACTAGCAGACAACGACAGTGACGAAAAAGGCTCCCCGGTGGTTGCCGCCGCCGGGGAGCCAATGACCAAAGCGGGTTGCCGCCCGCTTCAGCATTCCTGCACTTCAGACGGATAGGAGTTCCCTGAAGCATGTCCAGTGTAGATCCCTCGCGTCCGACACTGATCGTCGGTGATCAGCATGGGCGCAAAGTGCGTGCCACATCAGGCGCTGCTGAATACCTCTCTCCGCCAAGTGATTTGATCAACTTGAAGGAAGCAGCGCGCGTGGCGGGAGGAGTCCACCCGACAACTGTGCGCCGGTGGATCTTCCGTCGCATGTTAAAGGCGTATAGGCGGCCTCCATCAGGCGTGCTCTATGTCAGCCGAGCCGAGGTCGTCGCCTTGGTACAGCCCGTCGAATCGGACGGTGCTGAATGAGTACCCACGACGATCGAGTACTTCAGGCCCGCATTGCTGTTCATACGTCATGGGCACAGACGCCGGATCGCGCCGCGAGGACGGCAAAGGCGCGGGCTGCTTTGACGAGCAAGTTCGAGCGACAGGTTGATCCGGACGGCGTTCTGCCGCCGAAGGAAAGAGCGCGCCGCGCCGAACACGCTCGAAAGGCGCACTTCGCGCGACTTGCATTGAAGTCAGCTAAGGCGCGTCGTCGCCGGAATCTCCGTCAAGGAGGTGCGTGATGCATCCTCGGACATTACTGATTCTTGGGCTGATCGGTGTAGCTGCCGTATGCACACAGCCCGGCGCGGTTGCAGCTCTGTTGTTCGGCGTGGCGTT
>NZ_JAFQ01000001.1 GCF_000526215.1 Nocardia sp. BMG51109 | reverse complement strand
ACTCTCCTCTCACCCCTTGCCACCAAGGATGCCTCACAGGACAACGACTGTCATGCGTTATAACGCAAAATTATCACTTGCTTTTCCAACGCCTCCAGCGCTTGCGGGTGTTCTCACAGCGAGCCACGCCCGACACCATGGCGTCGTGTATCTCTCGAGTCTGTACACCACTGTTCCAGTCGGCCGTCTCATCAACCGGCTTGCCCCCGATCCCTGACCCGATGATCTCGTCGGTGACCTGGTGCCATCCTGGCCGGCGTTCGATGAAATACAGCCGGTACTGGATTCGGCCGTCATGCGATTCGGCGTACAGCTCGCCAGTCCACGGCATGCTCGGCTTCCACAGCCCAGACCTCCGCCTTCCCCCACAGGATGCCGGTCTGCCATCAACAACAAACGGCCCAACCCGCCATCAGTTCGAATACATCACCAGACGTACCGCCGCCGAAGCCGTACCGCGAAACCTTAGACCATGGCCTTCGCCACCTCCATTGTCGACTCCATGCAGGCGCTCACGCTGACGCTGACTCGCATCGGGGACGTGCTGGCTGCCGGCGGGGACGGCTACACCTACCTCGGCGGAGCGGATCTGGGGTTCCCGCGGAGTTCGGCATAATCCGCGCCGGGTTATCCGATGAGCCCGTCAGCCTGCCGAGGCTGACGGGCTTTTCCGTTGTCTCGCAAGGTAATCCGGCCACAACTACGCGAGCGGCTGCTCCCGCAGATATCCGTCCAGCTCCACCACCGGTGCCGATCCCTGCCACTGGGCCATCGAGGCACGGACGGTCTGGATGCGTTCGGCCAGCTGCACACTGCGGTTCTGCCGTGCCCAACCGGCCGCATCCATCAAGGTGCTGACGGCTTGTTCGGGTTCGTTGGAATGGACATAGGTGGTGGCGAGGTAGAGCTTGGAAAAGGCGTTGGTCGCGCACCAGCTGCGGATCGTGGCAGTACCAACGACTGTTCAGCTTGCGCTACGGCCCGCTCCGGCTGTCCCCAAGTTCAGGTAACACTGACTCTCGGTATGCGGCAGGAAACCATCGTCGTAGAAGTACGCCAACGACGAACTGGCGGGGGCGCTTCGGTTTTGGCACGCTGGTACGATGAGCGGGTCTTCTCCAGAGTATCCAGGCACTTCGCCTCGTCCTCCGGCCTTCGCACGAGCCGCCGCGCAGTTGGTCGTAGGCGAAGGTATGGACGAGCGGCTCGGCCTGCTTGGTGGTGGCCACCGCGGCTTGAGGCGTAATCGACGGCAAGATCCAGCCGATCCTGTGCCTTGGCGACGTGGCTCATCCGGGCCAGGGTGAACCCGATGAGGGCCGAGGCGCCGGCCTGATGAGCTGCGGCCTGGGCCACTTCGAAATAGCGCCAAGAGTTGGCGAACTGTCGCGCATCGAGCGACAACCATCCGGCCAAACCCGCGAACTTGCTGTACACCGCGAGCAGCTGCGGCTGGAGGCGGGCGGGACAATCCGGCAGCATGGCGTGCAGGAGCCGCAGTTGCGCCCGAACCACGGTCAGCACCGCCTGAGCACCTTGGATATCGTCCTGGTGGCGGCAGTAATCGCAAATCCGGTCGAAGTGCTCGATCAGGGCAGCATCGACGCGCGGTGGCTCATCTGCGGCCTTGACCAGGCGATCGTGGGCTTCGGTCAGTCCGGCAGCGCCGAGAGCGAGGCCCGCCATGGAGCCGGTGAATACCTGCAGAAAGGTCTTGCGCTCCACAAAATCCTCTCCTTCCACACCCAGAGGACTTCCTCCTACGGTAGCCGCTTCCGGAAGTGGAGAGGAGGGAGCGCCGCTCTGATTCAGGACGGCCTCGCAGGGGATCACATCCCTGGCGGTCGGTCGGTCATGCCGTGCCCGCCAGAGGGATTCCCCCTCGGCCACAATCTGATCGAATCTCGCGCGGTCTTCCGACGTAGCCCTTTGTTGCAGGGTGGTGTCGAGCATCTCCTGGGTGACAGACCGTGGAAGAACGGAGCCCAGCCCGGTACGCCAGTTGATGACAGTCGAGGGATTGGTGCCCAGAAGGGCCGCGAACTCACGGACGGATTTGCGCATGGCCTCCTGCAGCGCCACTGCTTCGAACCCGGTCCACTCCCGCCCTCTGACCATAGCCCCCACCCTAAGCTAGCCACTCTGACCTGGGCAAACACGTCCAGTAACCGCACACTACCCCACCACTGGCCTGTCGCGGCCGAAACCGCCTGAGGACCAAGGTTGAAGCGGTACCCGGTACCAAGCCGACGCCGCATCTCTGGGTGGCGCACCGGCCCGGATGCCCGGGTCGGTGGCGAAAGCCCTTGGTACCGGGTGCTTCTCAGGATGACCGGACGCACCAGGGGAGGTACCAGCACGATGCTCTACAGCACGCTCGCCATATACCAACTCGCCCGTATGACCCGGCCCGAATACCTCACGCGACCCCCACGCCGACCACGTCGAATTCGGCATATTCACATCGAATCCGGTGTGCTGCAACTGGATTACCGAGCCGGTGCCGAACAGGCGCAGAGCGTGGCGGACGAGTTGGCGGGCGCGTTCGCTGAGCTCGGCTTACGGGTGACGGTCGACGATGACGTGCGACCCGATCTGCCGCCGTTGCCGTGCGGCCGACTGTGGGACTGACTGTCCCAAACATTCTCTTTGCCAACGCTTTCCACATCTCGCTGATACCGAAGGGAGGCATCGCCATGCCCCGAGACCAAGGGGAGCACGTTGTCTACGGATTCACCCCGGACAGGCCCGTGGCCTTCACGGTGCCGCCGGTCGAAGCTCGTCCGGATCAGCCGCTCCCCGAAAGCTCGGCGTTCCTACGGGTGTGCGAGGGAGCGGAGGAACCGAGCACGGTGCTGCTCCGCTGCGCCGGCCAGGTGATCGGCGTCTGGCGGTACCTGCACGAGCAGCGCCCGAGCGACACGTCCTCGGTCGATGAGCAGCTCAACCTGCTGATCTGGCTGATCGACCGCGAAGCGAGCGGGCATATCCGGAACATCGCGGTCGCGCCGGAGGCCCCGATCAGTCCGTCGTCGTATGGCGACTGGGTTGCGTGGCTTGCGTGGAAGTACGCGCTCTACGCGCTGCGGCAAGACGATCCTCGGCATCACGAGTGGGACGCTACCGAACTCGAGTGCTGCGTCGAGGCCCTCGACGAGTTGGTGGCCGACGTCCGGGCCGGACGGGTGCGGCTGCGAGCGACAGCCGGAGCATTTCCGCCGAAGGGGATGGCACCGGACGCCGGAGGAACCTCGTGACGCTGCCAGGCCCCTTGCCGCACAGGGCCTTCGTGCATGCCGACGGCTGGCTGGCCGAGCATGTGTGCCAGGTGTACTTGTTGGAACTCACGCAGGAGCGGGCACGGGAACTGCGCCATATCCATCGGCATCATCATCCGGACATGTGCGTCGTGCATCTGGAAGCGGCGGCCTTTCTACTGCTGTCCGAGGACGACTGCTGACCGGTGCGCCGACTTCGGTTCGCAAACACCCGGGCCTGACCTCCCACGAACGCTTCCACGGGTGGTCACCCCCAAGTGGTCGAGCGTGAGGCCGTGATTCGCCGAGTTGTACGGCGCCGACCAGATCGACCGGAGCACCGGATGCCTCGAAGTTCTCCGCTCAACGTCCGGGGCCGGACGTTGACGACACCGGACACGCCCGGCTCCGGGATACTGCCGGGGCGGTTGCAAGGGTTCATCGATGGGGAAACCAGTCGCTCGAAACCGGTGTCATGCGGCGTCCGGCACGCGAGAATCCGTTGCTGGTGAAGCGGCGATCCGGATGACCCCGCACCGCCGGAACGGGGTTTACGCTGGTGGGGCGGGGTTTGTGGGACGGGTGGGGCTCGAACCCACGACCAACGGATTATGAGTACAACGAGCCAGAACACTGTACTGACCTGCATATATGCCGCTCGATGCTGAGCAAAAGCACACAATCTAAAGCTGTTGCACGGCAGTAGTAGTGATCTTGTTTACTCGCCCGGAGGTGTTGCTTCAATTCCAGTATCGCGCACCATCAACTGAGACTCCTGCTGGTTGATCTTCATTCGACCCGAAACGGCTCACCACAGTTCCCGCAGTAGATAGGCCCGGCGTCGTAGACGCTCTGCGAGACGCGAATCTTGCGCGGGCAGGCACACTCGGCAGTCACGCCGTTGTTGTTGGACTTGCGTCCGCCACGCCGGTCGGGCTCGCGGCGCCGGTAGGCCACGAGCGCGAACGCCAGTTCATCGAGTTCGGCCCGGTACCGTTCGCGGGTCTGGTCGGGCACGGTGGTGGTCGACCATCCGATCTTCGGATCGTGCGCGAGGGTGAGCCCGAGTTCTTCTCCGAGAGCGCGGTAGCGCTCGTTGTGCCACCGGCCCTGTCGGCTGGTGTCTTTGATGTCGCGGGTGGTGGCGACGCCGTGGGCGGCTTCGTGGAGCAAGGTGCCGAGCACGTCGACGGCGCCGCGCTGGAGCCCTTCGCCGCCGATGAACAATTCGTGCAACTCGAACTCGCCGCGGATCCACCGGTTCGGCGCGAAGTGCCCGAGCTTCAGCTCGCTATTGCCGGCCGATCCGGATCCAACTGTCAGCACCACATCGGGCACGTCGGGATGCTGGGCACGGATTGCCGCCCATGTGGTTTCGAGCGCGGCCACGAGCAGGCCGGTGATGGTGTCGGAGTCGGTCATGATCGCGGTGCGGTCCCTTCCGGGTTCCTGACACGTACGTGTCAACCGACCGACCGCGGCCAGTGACACGTACGTGTCAACGAGATGGAGTCCCGGGCGGGGCGTGGAGTCCCTGGGCGCGCGCCGCGCCCCGTCCGGGGCAGGCCCCCGGCCTGCCCTCACCGCCTGCCCAGGGCGTCCCCGGAGGCTCCGGTCAAGAACGAATTTCCGATCACCCCAACCGCACGGATGATCACCCGGCCGCACACGGAAATTCGTTCTTGACGGGAGGTGGGGCGCCCTTACACTGCGGCGCTCACCCAGGGACTCCCCCACGGCTCACCACCGAGACCGGCCCGGCACCGGACCGCGAACGCCACCAGCCGCACCGGACATCACCACCGCGCCAGCGCTCCGGACGTCACCACATACCCGGCCGCCACGTACGCACCCCTCGTTACCCGACGCAACTACGCACCCCACCGCAACGATCCGCACCCAACGCAACCACTTCCCCCGCACCCAACCGGACCTACTACTCACTCAACTACTTCTGTTCTCTGCCTCCCCACCCCTGACCTATACCTACTGTCCCGCCCGCCAAGATCACCAAATGCACAGCGAAGCGTGTATTTGGTGATCTTGGCGGGCGGGACACCCAGACGGACAACATGCCTGGTCAGGGGTGGGGAGGCAGAGAATCACCCGGCAAAACCCGGACACTGATCCTCGTTGTTTTTGCTTGCTGTATGCAGCGCTGCTACGGGTTCTGCGCAGGTTGTGCAATCGGTGCGCTGGTCGGTGCCGACTGTTTGCAAGGTGTGTGCATCGGAAATTTCGGTGTGGCAACGTGATTCGCACCGGTTCGGCAACGAGGGCCGGCACTCTGCCTGGTCCACTGTTCGGGTGCCCGTGGCGCCCGGGGACCGCGAGCGGGGCCGCGCGATGGTGTCGGCGCCGCCCCTCACGATCAAGAGCGACTTTCCCCGTGGCGGTCCGGAGTGTTCGGCGGTGGACCTCGATCGAGAAAGTCGCTCTTGATCGTGAGCCTCTGCGGCGCCGCGCGGGCAGCTGGTGCCGGGCAGGCGGGGCCTGCCCGCACGGTGCGCGCGACCCCGCTCGCTCTCCTCCGGGGCGGTCAACTTCCTTATTACTGGTCGCCTGACCGAGATCGGGGCCTGGCACATCGAGACGCCATCCGGAGCCTGAGGCCGGGCCGGGAACAGGAGGGGCGCGCTGGGGGGAGTCCGATACCGCGGCGAGTGACCGCCGGGCGTCGCGAGTTGTGCAGTTGCCAGCGTGACGCTCACCCCGGGCTCTCCCATCGACAGCGTCAACCTAGCAACCGCTAGGTCGTGAAACTGTATTCAGTGGCCGAAATTCAGTAGTTGCGTTGGCGGATGAGATGGAGGAACTGCTTTCGTTCCAGCCTTTCAACCATCGGTGACCGGCAAGATCAACTTAATGATGAGCCGATCAACAGGCAGCTTGGTAAACGTTCAGAAATTGGATACCCGGGCCATCGGGTCACCCGCATGCACGTGCATTTGTGCTTTACAGAACCGGCAGGATTCTTGCACGCGGTGTCAAAATATTCGGAACTCCCCCGAACACAGCCCCGTTATAGTACTGCGATGTTCTCGTGATGAAAGGACAGCCGTATACCATATCCGCCGCCAGCTGACAATAGCGTCGATGGGACACCACTCAAAAACCCTCCAATACGCTGCTGGTTTGCTGCCGTTGACGCGACCGCAGCGGATAGGTCCCGACCGCTTGGTCGGCACGACTTTGACATAGGCTGTTGGGAGCGTGGACGGGGTGCCGTTACCTTCTCGCAGGGTTGCGGTCCACCGACTCGGAACTCCGAGGGCACCCTAACCTAAAGTCTCTGAGATAAATTTTCAGGGAACAGTTTCACACAGAATGGGAAGGAGGGGCCTTGAAAAGGCTCCGGCGAATGCTGGTTCGAGTGCTCGATACTGAAGAATTGAAAAACGAAAGAGAGGTATCACAGAAAAAAGAAGAGACCCCGGCTGCCACTAATCCAAGCGACACAGCCGAGGCCTCCTTCTACTTCCGACTGCCCATCCCAGCAAGCTGGTACCAGATCGCTGGCAGCTCCGCGGCAACACTGCTGATCACTAAGATCGCAGAGCACCGTTAGAGCCGGACCGAATCAGTAGCGACCGCCGGGCTGCCACCCGGCGGTCGCTCTTTTAGTTCAGCCAACACAGCCGGACATTCTCAGCGTACCGCATGGGCTGACCAGCAGATACCCCTATCCAAGTTAACGGTGGCACGCTTCACAGCACACACGGCAACAACGCACGGGACATGCAGCCCGAGCGCCACAGAGTTAGCAATCTAGTCCTATCCGAGCGTCACCGCAGTACTACCACGAATGTAATTCAGCTCGATCGGGCAGCGGCGAGATAGGGACATTCGTGCCATTACACAAGGTCACACGCTCCCCGCTATGACAACTACATCTTGACAGGCACAATAACTTGTTACGTCAACTAGACCGGATGAAACCATACAGTCGTGATCCAATGAATAGCGGTCCGAAAAACATCACCAATCCGCCACCGCATCTGTGAGCCGAGCGAGACGCTACTCCACTCCCCGCCGATGACCCGCCAACTCCGAGCCGTGTCGGCGCCGGACCTCCTTGTCAAGCCTTCACACCGGCTGGCGCCGGACTCCGAGGCGCAACTTCCGCGGTACTCACCGACCGCTGGTACGTCGTCCGTTCTCCGCTCCCGGGGCCAGCGAGAGGGCGTGCTCGGAACACCGCTGCGTAGTCGGCAACCGACCATGGCCGTTCCCAGTCACAGATCTGGTACAACAAAGGGCGGAGCCCGTGCCTGGGTCTAGCAGGCACGGACTCCGCTTGTTCGACGGTGTTCAGTTGTTGTTCGGTTGTGTCCGGATGGTCAGCCGAACAAGGGGAGCTGGTTCTGGTGGGCTCTCCGGTAGCAGTCGTCCCGGTACGCTTTCGCGAGCCGTTTCGCCTTCCACTCCGACACGTCGAAGATGACGGCGATGTTCGGCCACGTCGCGCCGTGGTCGTACTCCTCCTGGATCTCCCGTCCCAGCTTCAGTTCCTCTTGGCTGACCGGTTTCCTACTGCGGGTCATGGCCGGCACCTCCCGGTCTCGGCCAGGCGGACTCCGCCAGACCACACCGGGCGCACTCGTCGACCACCAGGCTGACGATGTGCCCGACCTGCTCACACTCCGTTGTGTAAGCGTCGTCGCGCTGGCAGTCGCCGTTCCCGATCTCGCATCCTGCCTCCCGGCAGTCGCTACACAGTTCCGGCTCGTCACCGCCGACCAGGGGTTCGAAGCAGTCCCGGCACGCGCACCATTGGTAGCCCGACATCACGCACCACCTCCGAGCGCGGCGGCAGGCAACGGCAGCGTCTGCTGCACCGGCCGCACGACGTGAATCGGCTGCACTGCCGCCTCACGCGCGGGGTCTCCACCGGCAGCGACATACTTCGCCGCTGTCCGTCGGGACACCCCCAGCGTGTCGGCGATCTCGGCGTAAGTCCGGCCTTCGGCACGCATCGCGACAGCACGAGCGACCTTGACCGGATCACGCCGGGACGAACCCTTCACCACCGGATCCGCCGGTACTTCGGCCTGCACCGGTTGCGCCACACTGGTTGCCGCATTGTCGGCCCGGTCCGGTGCCTGAATGGCCACCGGAGCCGGATCGCGGTGCGCGGCACGGAACAACACGGACAAGCCATGCGTGTCCACCAGCAGCGAGACCGGCGCCACCGCCGCGACCAGAGCCGCGGCCCACCAGGGCAGCTGATCGCCTGCCATGGCGGCATGCACGGAGTTACCGGTGATCGACACCAGCACCCCCGCGGCCAGCACCCACAAAAACCAGCGCCGCTGCGGATTCGACGCCAGCACCAGCATGGACACCGTGGCCTGAATGATCGTGCCATCCACGATCACCGGCCACAGCCACGCCAGCCCCGCCGGGGTGTGCGCCATGATCGCCAGCTCACGCAGAGCCGCGAAGCTCAACGCGAACGCCGCCGACCCGATGGTCACGGTCACCAGGACCGCCACCCGGCGCACCCACAACATGCCCGCCGGCCGGGCCTGCCCGCTCACCCGGTCACCTCCGCAACATCGGTGTACACGGTCCAGCGCTGCTGGATCGCATCCACGATCTGCTCATCGGCAACATCGATGTCACCGACGATGACCCCGACCTCACGCAGGTCCGCCAGCACGACCCCGACCACCGCGGCCAGCTGCGACCGGTCGATGACGTGAACATCGGCCATCATGACCATCACGCCCCCTTCCCCGTCACCGGTTCCGGGCACCGATCGTGCGCAGCCTGGAGCACCATCAGGTCCCATTGCAGGCACTGCACCTGATCGAGCAGTTCCCGGCTCTGGTCCCTCAGTTCATCGCGCTCCTTGATCAACTCGGCCAGCAGCGTGGTCGCTCCCTCACCATTGAGGAGGCCGACCCGTTCCGCGGCAGCGTCGCTGCTGCCGTGGTCGGACTCCGGCTCCCACTCGCCGTCCGGCGTGTAGAACCCGACCGTCCACAATTCCGGCTCGGTACGGCGGTAGACGTAACGCATCACGCCACCTCCTTCGGCGTTGACACGGTCGCGCCGTCATCGTTGACGGTGGCCGTGTCGTCGACATCGTTGTCGATGCCGTCGGAGAGTTCCGCGATCAGGGCGGACAGTTGACCGATCAGGGCGCGGGCGTCCTCGATATCGAGGTATACCTTGACCCCTGCGTCGTCCAGCAGGTCACCCCACCGGATTTCGATCGGCCCGATCGATGCAGCAGGCTCTAAAATACGAACCCGTGCGCCGACGTTGTGCCAGTGCAACTGCATTTCCCCACCACCGGCGGCGGTGCGGACTCGGCTAAAGATGTACGCCATGGCTACACCGTCCTTTTCATCGACGCGAGAGCGCCGCGGATCGCGGTGTCGAGCAGTCCCCGCAGGCCGATGGCCTGCCAGACACTCAGCTCGACAGCCTTGCCGTCACCCGATGTCTCGTCGTAGACGACGACCACAACCCGGTTCAGGCCGTAGTCGTACCGGGCGAAGAACTGCAACCGCGAGCGCGGTCCCGATGCCGGGATCAACTCGCCCGCAGGACAATTCGCCGCCGTGGTGCGGTTTCGCCGCAGGAAGGGGTTACGCATCACGCCCCACCTCCTCCTCCGGCTCGCCACGGAACTCGGCGTACGGGTCGTCACTGGCTGTGGCGTCCCGCCCGCCGTTCGCGGCCTGGCCGTTGCCGTTGTGGCTGTTGCCGTTACGGCCGTGGTTCTTCCGCTTGACCGGCTTGGCGATGGCGTATTTCAGTGACACCCCCACTTCGTCGGCGACCAGTTCCATGATGGTGCGCTTGATGCCGTCGCGGTCGGTGTAGTCGCGCTGTTGCAGCTTGCCGACCACCACGACACGGGAACCCTTCTCCAGGGAATCGGCGACGTTCTCGGCGGCGTCGCGGAACATGGTGCACCGCATGAACACTGCCGGGCCGTCTTTCCACTGGTTCGCCTTGCGGTCGAACACCCGCGGTGTCGACGCGACGACGAAGTTGACCACGTTGTCCCCGGTCTTCGGAATGATCCGGAAATCCGGGTCCTTGGTCAGGTTGCCGATGATGGTGAGAGTGGTTTCTCCGGACATTGTTCTCACTACTCCGTTTCGGTTTGGTTGTGTGCCCGTCGAATAAATCTGGTTGTCCAGACATGGCCTGGACGGTTGTAGTGACAGTTACGAATCTCGTTGCGTGTCAGCCGATTCGGCCGATGGTTCTGTGTTCGTGCTGGTGTTCTCCTTTCTGTGTTGTTGTTGAAAAACTCGTGTGGCACACCGTGTCTCGCGGTTATGCCTGGGCTTCCATCTGCGCTACGTACACCGCTTGCGCGTCGGCTTCGGCCTGCTGCGCCTGCTGATGCCGGCTGCCCGGCGCCGGGTCCTGTCCGGCCTGCCGTGCTTCTTCGGTGTCGGCGGTCATCTCGGCCGCCGCGGTCATGCCGGTCGCGGCCGCGATCTCGCGCTCCTGCTCGGGCTGGTGCCGGGCTCGCGGGCGCCCTGTCTCGGCGGTCGGCCGGGCGGTGGCCTGTTTGCGGGCACGCTGGGGGTTATGTGATCCGTTGTGGCCGTTGGTTTCCGGTGCGATGGTGGGTGTTTCGCGGGGCTGGAGTTCGTCGAGTTTGTGTTCGAGCCGGTCGATACGGCGCGCGAAGTCGTCGAACCGGCGTACCGAGTCGCGCTGCCACTGCTCGACACCCGTCCCCGCTGTCGCTGTCGCGGCCGCGGTTTTCTGGTGGTGCTGGTGCCGGGCGGTGTCCGCGGTGGCGGTGAGGTGTTCGCGGTGCTGCATCCACCGGTGTTCCGACTCCGCGGCCGCGTGCCGCGCCCGCACCGCCTCGTTCCCGGTCACAGGCTGGAACACGTTGCGCGGCACCGGCTTCGACGGATCGGCGTCGACGACATCGAGAGTCTGAACGACCTGGCCGCGTTCCTCCGCGGTGAGCGCGGTGTCGTGCACGGTGTGCTCGACGCTGGCCCGCAACCCGGACAGATACGCCTTCGCCCGGGCCTGTTCGGTCTCGCTGGCACCGGCCTCGGCACGAACCGCCGCCGCGGCGGCCTCACGCTGGTAGTC
Organism: Nocardia sp. BMG51109; assembly: GCF_000526215.1. Classification (NCBI taxonomy): domain Bacteria; kingdom Bacillati; phylum Actinomycetota; class Actinomycetes; order Mycobacteriales; family Nocardiaceae; genus Nocardia; species Nocardia sp. BMG51109. Next base: position 5,558 of record NZ_JAFQ01000001.1, on the reverse strand, counting down.
CTGAACCTGGCCCTGATACCAGTCCTGCGCTTGCGCGGAATGCTGCTCATACAGCGCATACGCCTGTTTCGCCTCGGCGATCAGCTCTTTCTGCTCACGCCGCGACAGCTTGACCGACCCGTCCGAGGTGTACGCGCGGATCTGCTGCATCAGCTGGAACAGCAGCCTCACCAGCTGCGCCCAGCTACGCGACACCTCCTGCATCTCGTTACCCGACATCCCCTCACCCCCGCTCATGCGCTCGCCGGATCCGAGACGCCGCCGTCGCGGGCGCGGTCGGCCTTGATCGCGCGCCACCGCGCTCGCAGCGGCCGGGACCGGGCGAACGCGAACCGGGACCCGGCGTGGAATCCGGCCGTGCCGGCCTCGCGGGCCGTGCTGGCGGCGATCGACCAGTCCGGGCGGCCCATGCTCAGCCACACCCCGTAACCGATCCACCCGGCCAGCCACACCACCAGCGGCACCACCGCCGCGACCGGGGCACCCGAACTGACCACCAGCCACATCAGCGGCACCGCCACCCCCGCCGCACACACCGCGGCCCGGGCGCCGAACACCTTGCGCCGCAACCGCACCGGCCACGCCGGGCGAGCCAGCTGGGCCGGGTCGATCCCGGACGCCTCCATGAGCGTTTGCAGCTCACCGTCCCAATCGATGCCGTGATTACCGTTGTTGCTGTTGCTGGTCATGCGAGAACTCCTTCGGAAGATGAGGGGTGATGGTTGGTGCTGTCGGCCAGCACCGCGAGCGCCTCCAGCGCCGCGACGTCGACGACCGGACCGGCCGCGACAGCGCCGACGTGATCCGGGTCGGCCGCTGTATCGGCCGGATCGGCCGTTGTGCCGGCCGGGTCGGGTGGCGTGGTGGCCGGGGTGGACAGGTAGCGGCGCACGGTGCGCTTGCTGACCGAGAGGTGTCCCGCGATGCGGGCCTGTGTCCACCCCTGGCCGTGCAACCGGCGCGCGGTCGCGCGACGGGTGTCCGCCCCGGCGTCGTCCCCGTTCGTGTCCTGTCCGCCCCGGATGTCCACCCGGCCGGGCTGCGTGACCGCCTCCGGGACGGTGCCGATGGCCGTACCCGGGTACGTGTCCGCACCAGAGGCGACATCGGCCAGAGCTTCGACGTGCGGCCGAGACGGCACCGGTGGCTCCTCGGCCGGTCTGGTCACGGTCGCCGCCGGTGCCGCCGGGGATTCGCCGCCCGGTTCGGTTGCCGGGGCAGGGGTTTCGCGATCGAGCGTCATCGACAGCAACGCAAATCCGGAGACCACCATCAGCCCGTCGAGGGTGATCGGGCCGACGCTGGCCGCCCAGGTCCCGTATCCCCAGGTGATCAGCACGTCCCGCAGGTGGGAGTAGGAGATGATCGCCGACCCCACCGCGACCGCTCCGGCGCCGCCGTAGCGCGCCAGCGCCCACAACCGGCCGCGCCTCCACCGCGCCCGCGACAACACCTCCACCGACAACAACAGCCCGATCGGCCACACCGCCGCGCCGATCTGCGGCGCGATACCCGGATGCCAGCCCGGCGGCATGTACTCGGCAGGCAACCAGGTATGCAGGACATTGGCCGCAATCGAGGTCAACGACCCGAACACGAACCCGACCCACGACACCAGCCGCCCCCGCGACGACCTATCCGGCGTACTCATCGCGTCCGCCCCCTGTCCCCCGCGCTGTCCGCCCGGTCGGCGGGGGTGTCCGCCCCGGTGTCCGGGGTGACCGCCCGGGTGTCGGCGTGCTCGGCCCGGTGGCCACGAAGGTTGTCGGTGGTCCGGGTGTGGACTTCTTGGCTGACCAGGTAGGCGCCGATCGCGCGCATATAGTCGGTCATGTTGTCCTCCCGATTGCGAAGAGGGGAAGTTGCATCGAATAAGCAGATTCGGCTGCGAGATTGGCGAGAAGCTGGTCTCGCCATCGCAGTGCGTAGCGAAAGCAGTTGGCACAGTTCTTGTGTCCGACGCAGCCGGGAAGCGGTTCTGCTCGTCGTGCGCCGTAGGACCAGGCCATCGAATCCGCGCTTGCCAGCAGATGTCCGTATCGGTTCAAACCACTGGTTTTGATACCGAAGCCGTGCAATCGAATTCCGGGTACTGCGATCGCGATCGCGTTGATAATGTCGGCTGCCTCGGTAGTAGCTTGACGTCGGCAAACACTGCCGACGGCAACGACCGATTCGGCTGCTAAGTCAATGCCGGCTTTGTCATAGAGATCGATGCAGCGTTCGTAATCCGCGCGCCGGTATCCCTGTATAGAGGGAATGATCCGTCGACTCGAATCAAGCGACCGGAGATCGATCAGGTTGCCCACCGTGCGATGCAGATGCTCCAGCGTGGACAATCCAGTCTTGGCCACGATGAATGGTTCACACATGTAATCCTGCGGAGCTGCCCAGTCCAAACCGCCGATTTCCTCGTCATAGCGGCGCACTCGCGCCACATATTGCTTCGGTGTCGGGCCTGCTGCCCAGCTGCCGTACATACTCAGCATCGAGAATCCGCCTGAGTCCAGCGCCCATCGGCCTTGTGCACGCGGCAAAGTCCGGTACCGGGACAGACGCACATCGGACACGAACAACGTTGCATCAGTGCGTGACAGCCATCCCGGATGGTGAGTGCCCAGATAGAACTTCATGCGGCTTCACCGCCTTCGGCGTCGAAGCCGAGATCCGCGCGCCGCGCGCTCCCCGAGTCGAGTTCGCGCACGGTCTGCAACGGCACCCGCGGCAGCGTGCTGGTCGCCCACCGCTGCGGATACGGATCGGCCGGCAGTGGCGTGATCTCGTCGTCGTCGACGGGGATGACGTGCCCGTAGCGGGCTTGCAGCGACTGCACCCACACCACGTCGCCACGATCGAACTGCGTGAGCCGGTTCGGATCGATGAAGAACGTGTCCCGGGTGCCGAGAGAACCTTCGTCGCCGGGCTTGTCGTTCTTGGTGTGCCGCGTGTTCTCCGCGACCGGCCGCGACCCGAACACCTCCGACACCTTCCCGGCGCCTTCGAGCTTCATCAGCAACGCACCGGACGGGCACGACTCCAGCAGCCGCCGCCGGTCGTCGGCGGTCGCGCCGAGCCCGTACTGGTTCTGCGCGGCGAACACCGCGATCACACCCATGCCTAGGAGCCGTTCGGCGATGGTGAACTGGTCGATGCCGCCGGTCTTGTCCGCCACCGCGGACATCTCGTCGATGATCAGCACGATCTGCCGGTCGTGCTCGCCCGCGGCGAACTGCTCGATCAGCGTGTTCAGCGCCGCCACCTGAGCGCGGGCGTACTCGCCGCGCACCGTGCCCGGCACCGTCGCATAGATCACGTCGAAACTGTCGAGGGGGCGGCCGCCGTCGAAGCCTTCCCCGATCGCGGAGAAGATGTTGCGGAACTTGCCCGACACATCCCCCACCGCAGGCGGTTTCGACTGCTCCAGCGCCTCGATCTCATCGAGAATCGCGGTGTCGTGCTTCCAGCCGACGTTCCTCAGCCAGTCCACCGAAAGCCGTTCCAGGAACTCCGCTTTCGACCGCGGCGGCCCGCACGGCGCCGACACCGCCAGCTTGGTCACCCGGATCCGGTTCTGCTTGAAGTGCTCCTCACCCAGATTCGACGACTGAACGGGGTTGATCATCGATTCCAACGTGGCGCACATGTCTTCGGCGTCCATGTCCCACAAATCGAGACGATTCGTCACCGGCCACAACGCAATCCGCTTCGGGTGCACCCCCAGCCGCGCGGCGATCTTCACCACCCGGCGACCCGTTTGGAGCCCTTGCTTGCCGCCCTTGCAATCCACGAAGATCAACAGCGGACGCTTCTCCCCCGTCCGCACATACCGATGCCAATACGCCGAATACAGGCCGGTGCCGAGCCGGGTCAGCATCGTCGTCTTGCCCGCCTGCTGCGACTTACCGAGCACGATCATGTGCCCGAGCCCGTCGATCGGGATCTCCAGCTTCGAATCCCGCTTGTCGATCAACTGGTGATACGTATCCGGCTGGCTCGCGTCGACGTACTCCGACAACGGCCCCAAAACGACGTTCTGCTTGCGCCACCCGGTCACCAGCGGCGCCCCGTACTTCGCCGCCTGCCGCGCCGCACGCGCCTTGCCCTGCTCCTGACGACGACGCAACCGCCGCGTCTTCGACGGCTTGCCGACACCCTCGCTGTTCAGCCGCTCCAGGAACCGCGCCCGCCACCACGCCGCCGCACCCCACGCCACCGGCAGAGCGCTCGCGGTCATCGCCACCAGGCCACCGGAAAAAGGGCCGTGCTCCAACAAAACCTGGCTGCCCTGCCACCACAGCGACACCGGCGCCACCCACGACCCCGCCGACCACACCGCACCCACCGGCAGCACCAGCGACCCGGCCGCATAGTTGCGGACCTGGCGGGCTTCCCAGCGGCGTTTCGCCGCAACGAGATTCATGCCGGCCGCCAGCCCCACCGCGAACCCGGTACCGACCACCGACGTGCCGAGAAACGCGAACGCATCCGGCACCGACGGCAGATGCACATCCCACTCCGGGGCATGCCAGCCATTCGGCAACGACGGATTCTCGAAATGCTGCCCCGGCGGCGAATGCTGCTCCACCGGAACCGAATCCACCACCGGCACAGGCGTTCCCGCGCCCGGCTCCGGCACCGCCGGTACCGGTGCCAGATGTTCAGCCGGTACCGGAGTCACCGGCGCCACGGGCGTACGCGGGGCACCACCACAGTCATCCGGTGTGATCATCGGAATACACTCGGTCACTTCACCTCACCCCTTTCCGCGCCAAAGTCGCGTCCAAGTCATGAATTTCGAGATTCGGCAAACGCTCCTCACCGCGCTTGCGCGCCAGCTGCGCCGCCGTCCCCTCCACCGCCCTGCGCAGACTCTCGCCGCGCACGAAATACAAGACACCGGCCAGCTCATGCCGATTCGCCGTATCCAGCGCCCCCGCCATCGCGTGCAGCAACCGGCCCGCCCCGAACTTGCGAGACAACTCCACCTCGATCGCCCACACCTTGTCCGGATCACCCAAGTCCTGAAACCAGCCGTCATGCACATGCGCACCTGGCTGCCCGTTCTCCGTCCGGAACCGGCGCCGCAACAACCGCTCGCTGGTCCACACCTCCGGATCGGTCTCCAGCCCGAGGAGCGCCAACCGCAACTCCGACACTGCGGTCAAGTGCGCCGCTGTCGATGGTTTCGGCTCCCACTCACCCGGGTCGAATTCCAGGTAGGCCCAAGCGATCTCGCGAGTCGGATAGATCCACAACGGGCCGTGCGGCGTCACCTCCGAATCGTCGAAGTGCTTCGACCGACGCCACGGCCCCGGCGACCCGTAGTCCAGGCGCTTGACGTGCGCCCGCCCGGCCTCCTTCAACCGCTTCGCGATCGTGTACGCCGTCCGCGTACTCCGGCCCGTTGCAATCGCCAACGTCCCCAGCGAAATCCCGTACTGCTGAGCCGCGAACTCCTCGATTCGCGCCTCCCGCGGCTGCAACCGAATCTCCGACACGCTCATCGCCTCACCTCCCGCGGGCACTCGGCAGGCCAAATCGCCACATTCGGCGTCCCC